>NZ_JBMDJS010000040.1:0-4087 GCF_057809315.1 Herbaspirillum sp. FG34
CGTTGTCACGATTCACTTCGGCGCGGTTGTTGTTGTCCCAGGTGATTTTTTCTTGCGACGTTTCGTGAACGGTGGACAGGTTTACGTCACGCTGTGCAACCAGCGTGGCGTTGTCCGCAGAAGTGCTGCTGGCCTTGAGGTTAGAGAAATAATTTCTGAAAACAATAGCAATTAGCGATTTTTAGCTTTCGTTTTCAAATAATTCCAATTATTTGAAAATGGATTGAAAAGCCCGCCAAGGTTCCTACCGTGGATCCTTCTCCGGCAACCAACCCTGTTCAATACGGTTAATCAGCAATGTATCGTTCCACGTCCCTCTAATGGGCAGTCTCCTTTGCTCCTCTGTAATCGCACCTACCATCCACTCTTTCTCACCATCCCAAAACCACCAAGTTTCAACCTTCCCAGTTGATGGATCCACCACACCTGCCCTGAATAATGGAGTCTTGCGAGCATGCTCGGGAAGTTCGCAATGGGCAATCTTCTTAACAATTCCCTGCTTGTGAACCTCTGAAAGGGGGAAAAATATCCAGAAATTGGTTTCTATCGAAATAATCTCGTTCAAGTTCAAAGGCGTCTCAGAATAGGTACCAGGTAACACCCGAATCAAAGCACCTCTAGGGCGAATAACCTTCGCAAACTGGAAATAGGCATCGCCATCAGCCGTCTTAATCGAAAATACATCGCCCTCTTTTAGCATCATTTAAATCCTGGGTAGCCGACCGATTTCAACAAGGCTTCTGACCTTCAAATATTCTTTCAAGCTCATCTATAAATTCGGGGGTCACCTTAGCTTCTGACAACTGGATTTCATAACGCTCCAGGATCTCTTTGCCTGTTTGCGTTAATCCAAGCTCTTGTGCCATCCACAATCCAGCCCCGTCTCCGAATGGATCGTTGTTTCTAAGTTCATCATAAAACCAAGAAAGGTCTTCCGTTGGACTAGTAGCTCCATCCAAATAGAGAATTCCACTTTTCGTCAGTTTATAGATTAATTCAGCTCCCTCTTTCCAGTGCTGATATCGACTCTCTTCGGGTAAAACTCCGCCAATAAAATAACTAGGCGACAGAATCTCCGGTCCCATTGCCATAGTTTTCATTCTGTCTTGAATTACGTAAGCCCATTTGTATTCCATTTTCATGTTTCGACCTTTCTCTATTGCAGAGGGAACTTCAACTTAATTATCGTTGCCCTGCCGTTATCATCCACATTTAGTTTGTTAATTGTATTCGCTCCATTTAACTCAACCGTTGCTGTAGATGGCAATGTATCCTTGCTCGCATAACCTGCGGGTCGATACGTCACGATAATATCGTCGGCATTTTTTGCGTACCAGCAGCCTTGACAATTACCCTTATTCATTGCGCTTCCACGTGCCAATTCCTCAGCAGTCGGATTTCTCCCCAGAACTCTTAGCGCAAAATCTTCGGCCGTCGCACTGGGATTTGAACTCTCCGGCATCTGACGAGGTGTCCAAGGTCTCTTAGGATCAATCGGGGTGCCCGGTAAAGTCCCATCAAATATATCTTGTACTGCTTTCTGATTCAGGACTGTGTTGGGAGCTTTGTTGCTCAAGTCCGCACCGTTTGGATTGCCAGCGATCTTTCTGAGCGCCTCAATCTCTTCCGATGTTTTGGATATTTCTGGAGATGTCCCCGATGACCCTTTACTCAAGGCCTTTTCCTCTGCCTTGGCCAGACCGCCAGGAATATATTTTCCCAGCAGATATGTCAGTCCAAGCTTCCCCGCGTCAATCCCGATTTGTGCGAGTGGATCCCTCTCCCCCGGATAAGTCGCAATATCAAACGAGTCTAAAACACGCCTGCCTTCAGTAGAAACGTAAGTACCAAAGGCTGCCTGTCCTCCCTCCTGCGCTTGATCGCTGGATGCCTTTGCAACATAAACACCTACTGGAACTAACGCACAACTCGTCCCTGCGCTCGGACCACAGCCCAATGCCCCAGATACGGTAAGCGTCCCTCCCGCAACCATTCCGAGTGTCCCAAGGCCCAAATCTGCAGCCCCACCCAAGCGCTGCTTGAGTTCGCCATTTCTGGTGATGGCGTCTCGTAGAGGGTCAAGGTAGGGCTTATAAATGAATTCGCCCGTCTTGAGCAAAGTCGCCATCTCATCCTGATACGTCGCTCCCTTATCCTGCAGTCCCTTCAACAGGCTGTAGTACGGATCACTCGGCGGCACCCCATCAGCGCATCTCACCAGCGCACAAGCCGCCGCATTCAAACGCTGCTGCTCTTCAGGTGATTTCCCTTTTTTAAGAGCCGACAGTTTCTCCGATTCGGACTCATGCAATTCGCGGTTATTGGCCTCGACATTCACGCCAGCTGCCAGCCCCGATGCTCCCCCAGCAATCCCGCCCAGCGCAGCCGCTGCCGCCTGCGCCATTGCCTGCCGTATCGGCAAAGGCAAACTGGTGTTATCGATCAGCTTGGCAAGCTGCGGCATTGCGACGGAAGAAGTCGCAGCCCCAATAGCACCATCGACACCCCCACCAAGCAACCCGGCAGCGGTGTGCAAGGCAGTTCGATAGAGACCGCCTTCGCTCCATTTATCACGCTCCGCGATCAACGCAGCCTTCTCGTCTTCGCTTTGCGCAACTTCGATTTTTGCGTTGAGTTCGTTGACCTTGCTTGTCGCGTAGCTTCCGATTTCCTTCGCCGCATTCTTGCCAAACAATTCCGTAATCTGCGCCTGCGCCTGCACATCCGCCTGCAACGCCTGCGCATCCCACTGCTTGGTCAACTTCCCACTGGTATCCCGATCACTGCTCACATCGGTATTGATACTGGCAATGGTCTGCTCGGCCGTCTTGCCGGTCTTGGCTTGCTGTGCCTTGTCGTCGGTGATCTTGATATCAGCCTGGCTGATGCCGCTGCGCGTCGTGCTGCTTTCACTGCCACTGCTGCTACCAATGCCAATACCCGTCCCATTCATCGACGACTTGGCGCCATTGAAGCCGCCGCCCACGCTCACGCTCTGGCTTTCCGCCTTGTAGTCGCTGCGATTCTGGATATCGGATTGGGTCAGCGTCTCGGTCGTCAGGCTGTTCTTGCCCTCGACGGCGGCCTTGTCGGTGCTGGCGATCTTCGCCCCCACAAGATCCGTATTGCCAGCCACGTTGATCTGGAATCCGCCATCCCCCGCACGAACCCCCGATTGCTCGTTCACGCTCGCAAAGCTGCCATCCACACTGCTACGGCTGGCGCTGATGCTGCCGCTCATCTTGCCCATGCCGACCGAGATGCTGCCGCCCAGGCTCTGCTGGTTGCTCTTGTAGGTGCTGGTGTCCTGCAGGCTGGCAATCTTCAAGTTCCCATGCCCGCTGGTGCCCACATCCATCACCACCTGCTTGCCGCTGACCACTGCGCCGCTCAATGTAGTGTCCGTCCCCGAGCTGATCGTCAGCTTGTTGCCCGCATCCACGTGCGTGTTGACCTGTGTCACATCATTGCCGTCACCACGTCCACGGCTGCCCGAAGCACTGGCATTGAACATCAGACCGTCGGTGCCAATGGATACCCCCACCGAACCTGAACTGCTCTGGTTGCTGCTGTGCTGTTCGGAGGTGTTCTGTGCTGCTAGCAGGCGCACTTCATTGGCAGCCTTCAGCGTGGCATTCACGCCGGCCTTGATATCGCTGCCCTGGATGACGATGTTGCTGTCTGCACCGCCACCTTGGGCGCCGATGTTGACACTGCCGCCAGCGGTGACCGCTGATCCGCGTACCGTATTGCTGGTCTGCTCGGAACGGCTTTCGCTGCTGCTGCTCCCGATGCTCAGTGCGAGATTGAGACCACCAGCCTTCTCGGCATCCGTAGCGTCCCGTGAAGGCGTCTTGCCGGTGGTCGGGTCGGTTGGTCCGGTGGCAATCTGGTTGGCCTTACCGTCAATCGTGCTGCCTTGACCGGCCTTGATGGCATCACCTGCGTTCTTGGCCGCAAATCCCATGTTGGCCACCGCCAGCGCCTGCATGCGACCATCCTTGGTCTTGCTCGCCGCTTCCGCCATCTGGCCTACCGTCTGGATAGCCGAGATCACCGGGCTGGTCACCGCCACCGTCAGGCCACT
>NZ_JBMDJS010000041.1:0-3869 GCF_057809315.1 Herbaspirillum sp. FG34
ACCGCCATCTTCACGCTGGTCCTGCTGCAGGAAGCGCTGCGCGAGCCCCTGACCAGCATTGACCAGACCGACGCCCCCACTGTCATGCCGGCACCAAAGTTTGGGCGGGGGACGTAATGCGCCAGATCATCATCGAAATCGACGGCCCCGAGGGTAAGTTCAACGTCCGCGAGGGCGACAAGCACACCAAGGGCTGCAGCTGGGATGAAATGATCGGCCAGGTCGCGTCCATGACCATCCCGGATTTCATCGTCTGGCGCGGCACTTACCCGATGCTCACCGATGCGGAATGGGAGGCGCGGAAGATCGCGCAGCGCCAGCCATGAAATCCGCCTTCATCGTTTTCGCCTGCATCGTGCTGCCCGCCTTCATGTCGCCGGCAGAGCAAGAGTCCAACGAGCGCGCCGAGAAACAGGCCCGCGTGCGCGAAATCAACCAGCGGCACCTGCCGTTCGTGCTGCGCATCGCCAACAAGTTTCCGGCTGCCGACCTGGCCGCGCCGGTGCAAAGGGACAGCCAATGATGAAGTTTTACCCACTTGCAAGCCCGGAAGGCAATTTCATGCGCGCCAAGGTACCGGGCGGCTGGATTGTCCGTGAGGTCTTGGACGTTGCCCACATCGGCAACGACAAGAACGAATACATCACCACTGGCTATGACTGGCGGTCGTCGATGTGCTTCGTACCCGATCCACTCCATCAATGGACAGGAGAAAGTCTGTGAGCGAGATCCGCGTACGCGCCTCCTCCTGGGGCTCCCTCTTCGACTGCGCCCACCGCTGGGAAGGCGAACACATCCTGGGCATGCGCAAGCCGAGCGGCTTCCGTGCGCAGTTGGGCACTGCCGTACATGCCGGTACCGCCGCGTATGACCAGGCCAACCTGGACGGCGCGCCCATCAGCATCGATGACGCTGCTGGGGTGTTCGTGGAGAAGCTGCACAACCCTGAGCAGGAAATCGACTACGACCAGGATGACCTGAAGCCGCGTGACGGCGAAGCCATCGGCCTCAAGCTGCTGGCCCGCTACTGCTCGCAGATCGCGCCTAACATGGATTACCAGTCCGTCGAAATGGCGCTGGAGCCGCTGGTGATCGATTGTGGCAACGGCATTCTGGTGCGCCTGACCGGCACCATGGACCGCGCCCGGGTGGCGCGCGTGGACGGCCGCAAGATTATCCCGGACATCAAGACCGGAGCCCGGGTAATCGCCAATGGCGAGGTGAGCACCCAGGGCCGCGCCGCGCAGCTCGGCGCCTACCAGCTCATGTCCGAGAACACCGACGGCGAGCCTACCGATGGGGCGCAGATCATCGGCCTGCAGACCACGGCCTCGGCCAATGTTGGCGTGTCGCACATCTTCGATGCCAAGCGCGTCATGGTCGGTACCGAGCATGAGAAGGGCCTGATCGAGTATGCCGCGGTGATGTTCCAGACCGGCCTTTTCCCTCCCAATCCGCAGTCCCAGCTGTGCAGCCCCAAGTACTGCGCGCGCTGGAACACGTGCATGTACCACGAATGACCCACCTTCAACCTGGAGAAATCATGTCTCAAATCAACACGCTCGCCGATGTGAAACAAGGCGCCATGAAGAAGTCGCCGGCAGAGGTCGCGCAAATGCGCCCGAAAGACCAGATCGCCTACTTCCTCGAACAAAAGAAAGGCGACATCGCTAAGATGCTGCCCGCGCACCTGAATCCGGAGCGCCTCATGAAGGTGGCCCAGATTGCCGCCACCACCACCCCGGCCCTACTGAAGTGCGACGTTCCTTCTCTGGTTGGCGCCATCGGCCAGTGCGCCCAGATGGGCCTGGAGCCAAATACTGTACTGGGCCATGCCTACCTCGTCCCCTTCAACACGAAGCGCAAGGATGCCGACGGTAACGAACGCTGGGTCAACTCAGTGCAGGTCATCATCGGCTACAAGGGCCTCATCGACCTGGCCCGCCGCTCCGGCCAGATCATCAGCATCGCAGCGCATGAAGTCTGCGAGGCAGACAAGTTCGAGCTGGTGTACGGCCTGGATGAGAAGCTGAACCACACTCCAGCCATGGGCAAACGTGGCTCCATCATTGGTTTCTACGCAGTGGCCAAGCTGAAGGATGGCGGACACTGCTGCGAATTTATGAGCGTGCACCAGGTGCAAGAGATTATGGAAGCCACGCAGAGCAAGGGGAAATACGGGCCTTGGAAGGACCATTTCGTGGAGATGGGCCGCAAGACAGTCATCCGTCGCCTTTCCAAATACCTGCCGCTCTCCATCGAATTCCAGCAGGCAGCCGCGCTCGACGGCATGGCCGAGGCAGGACGCGACCAAGGCATGGGAACCATCGACGCAGACTTCCTCCTGTTGCCGGACGATGCTCCGACAATCGATCCGGACACTGGCGAAGTGACCGGACGCCTTTCTGCTTCCGCGTCAGTGGTCATGCCAGAAGGTACTGGCCGCCGTGACCCTGCAGAATTCGATGACAAAAATCAACAGAACTCAAGCGCGCCCGCAGCAGGCGGGACGGCCGGCGCGACCGCCGGGCCTGCTGGTGAGACCAGCCCGCAGGCAGCCCAGGGCCAGCAACAGGGCGGCGGTGGCCAGGACCAAGGCCTGTCCTACGCCAAGGTCCGTGACTCCCTCGAAAAGGCCACTGACCTGGAAGTCCTGGACGTTGCTGCCGATCTGATCAGCGAAGTGGCCGACCCTGCCCAGCAGGAAGAGCTGCGCACCTTCTACCGCGAGCGCAAGGAAGTGCTCGCCACTCAGCCGGCCGCCGCCGGCACCTCCACCCGCGCAGCCAAGCCGCGCCAAACCTTCACCGCTGAATAAGGATGACCACCACTATGCGCACCGCTCTTTTCTACGACACCGAAACCACCGGCCTGCCGCTCTTCCGGGAACCTTCCGAGGATCCGCGCCAGCCGCATATCTTCCAGCTGGCCGCCGACCTGGTGGACCTGGACACCCGCCGCACTATCGCCAGCATGAGCCAGCTTATCAAGCCTGCCGGCTGGATCATTCCGCCCGAGGTAGAAGCCCTGACCGGCGTCAGCACCGAGCGCGCTGCAATGTTCGGCCTGGACGCTCCCGTGGTGCTGGATATGTTCTTCAGCATGTGGGCACTGGCCACGCACGGCCGCATCGCCCACAACGAGCAGTTCGACGCTCGCCTGGTGCGCATCGCTTGCATGCGCCACCGTGATGCTGCCTTCGCGGATCACTGGAAGGATGGCGAATCCTTCTGCACTTGCGTGAACTCCACCGCGATCGTGAACCTTCCGCCCACTGCGGCCATGATCAAGGCAGGCCGCAACAATCCGAAGCAGCCGAAGCTCTCCGAGGCATATGAGTTCTTCACCGGTAAGCCGATGGAAAACGCTCACGATGCCGGCGCTGATGTGGCGGCGTGCCGCGTCGTCTACTTCGAACTGATCGAAGCCCTTACCAAGGCTGCTCCCTGAGCGTCCACCACCAGCCCGCAACTACGGAGAAACGAATGTTCCAACTCGAAACCAAGATGGTGCGCATCACCAGTATCAACATCCGCAAGGAGAAGGATGAAAAGGGCGACGAGCACAGCGTCTGCGATATCGGAATTGGCGCGCCCATGGAAAACGAAGTGCTTGATCACTTCAACCCGCTGTACCGCTCGTCCTTCTACTACGGCGATGACCAGGCCGATATGGTGAGCGGCACGCGACTGCCGCACCTGAAATTCCCATTCCCGCGCTTCTCGCATAAGGGGTCGTTGGAAGGCTACACCTTCCTGGCGCACATCGGTGCCGGTGGTCCGTCCGAGGTCAAGCTCAATGACTCGGTGATCAACAAGGTGAATTTCTTCCTGCAGGACAAGGGCGCGGTGAACATGGACTTTGTGGTG
>NZ_JBMDJS010000042.1:0-2401 GCF_057809315.1 Herbaspirillum sp. FG34
CCGGATAACGCTTGTTACTCATGATGACTCCTTGGTTGCCTGATATTTTAGGCTGCGGAGTGTCTAGTAGTTCCGGGGCGATTCAATGGCTTTTTTACCTTTAGTATTCTCATCCCCTCAAACACCAGTAAGCCGACCCATAATGGTGTACTTCAGCTATTCCCACCATCTATAGAACGATAAAAACCCTTGGACGAGGGGATTAATATTTATCGACGCATATGAAAAACCGGCTTCCCCAACTGACCCGTCAACAGCCTCTTTTCTAAATTTCCAAACCAAGGAGCCGCTACCGATTCCATGAATAATCTTCAGAGAGAAAATATCACTCATATCCGTTAGACTCGCCTCGCCATCAGCTTGCTCCAACTTCGATATGAAATCGGACCAATTTTGACCTTGAAACCACACGGCCCCTCTATAACGAATTTCATGTTGAAACTGGATTATGTTGAGCACAATATCCATCTTAATTGCTGGTACATGTTCATCAACCTCAAGAACCTCCATTCTCATATCTAAAGGCTGATCAATAATTATTTTCGCTTGAGTCAATTCTTCCCCCTATAAAGTGCATGAATAACTGAAGGTGCTTGGCCTGACTGCCTAGGCGGAGCAAATTTCAACTCCCATCCGTCAACCACGATTAATTCTGAATATCTGATGCCGATCTGTGTTGCGGAATTAAGAGCTGACCGCAAACTACTCAATTGTTCTTGGCTTGCAATACGAACTGCTTCGGGCGAGAAATTTATCGCTTTCATTTTTGCATATTCCGCGATGTGCTCAGACGCATTTCCTGCGACCCATATCCTTTCGCCATTGGGAAGAGCCATCTCAAAAGAACGCGGAATTATGGAACCAGGATAGACAGGCTGAGTAGGAGTAATCGAATCGAAAACCGTGCCACTTCCTGTTATTGCATTTTTTCCTTGATGCTTATAGACATCAGGCAAATCTTGATCTGCAGTATATCGATCACGATCAGCCGTTACCGTCGGTAGCTTTTCCTTTGGCAAGACAAGCTTCCTTACCTCGCCTACCAAGGCCGGAGTAGCAGCCGCGACAGCAGACAACGCTGCCATCCGGACAAGACGATAGTTCATCGCCTGCTTTACCAGTCCATCACAGGCAGCCGCGCTCAGTCCACCACAGTTATTCGTCCTGAAGGTCGCAACCTCCTTCGCCTGATCAACATCCGTTCCCATCAGGGACGCGTTGCCCATCACGGAACCATAACTGATCACATTCGCTTGACGCCCGATCAGCGTATCTTCAAGTTTTGTATAGCCGAATGGCAATACCTTTACTTCGTTGACACTCGCCGCTTCAGCCAGATTTTTTTGGACGCACGCTACATCCCCTGAAATGATGCAACTTTGCACTGCGGCGATATTCTGGTCAGAGATCTCCTTGTATTTTTTAAAGATTGAGGTGACGTCTCCGTCGCTGCAACGACCGTTCTTCTTGCTGCAAGCCTCAATTTCCTTCTTAAGCGCGGCAGCATCAGCATGCTTGAGGAAGTTATTGACGACCTCGTTATAAGCCGTAGCCCCGCCGGCCGTCCCACCCACTGCCGCGCCCACCAAGGTACTCGACAACCCCGTCAACACCTTCGCCAGATCAGCATCCACACCAGCCTTATTCAGGGCTGCAGCCACATTAGGTGCGGCTAAGGTACCCGCTCCCGCACCAGCTGCACCGGCAAGACCACCTGTGAGCCCGCCCACAACGGTGTGCGCCAAAGCCCGCATGTTTCCATCTGGCCCCCACTTGGTTTCCAACGCACTGGCCTGATCATTGAGCTGTGTTGCCACGGCAGGATCAGTTGCGGCATTGGCCTGCTTGCGCAAGTCTTCCGCCTTCTTCTGCTGTTGCTCAGCATAGTCACCGATCAACTTGGAAGCCTGCTGCCCAAACGCCTGCGTAATCTTGGCCTGCGCCTCTACATCCTCACGCAGTTGATTGCTATCCCAGTTCTTGGCCAAGCTATTGCTACTGTCCTTGCCGGTACGCACAGACGTATCCAACGAGGCCACCGCGTGATCTGGACTCTGGCCGGTTTTTTCCTGTTGTGCCTGTGCGTTCGTAATGGTCACGGCAGCGCCAGAAACGCCACTACGCGTCACGCTCGTCTCGCTGCCCGATGCGCTGCCAATCCCAGCACCTCCGCCTGGCTTACCACCAGAGGTTCCGACGCTAACGCTCTGACTCTGCGCCGAGTATTGACTCCGATTCTGGATATCACTGCTGGTCAGCGTGCCTGTGGTCAGGCTGTTCTTGCCCTGCTCCACGGCCTGATCCGTGCTGGCAATCTGCGCACCCTTGAGGTCTGCGTTGCCTTTGACGTTGACCTGGAATCCACCATTGCCGGCCGTAATCCCTGCCTGCTGGCCTACAT
>NZ_JBMDJS010000043.1:0-2330 GCF_057809315.1 Herbaspirillum sp. FG34
AGAGAAATCGAGTCCGAATAGGGCGTTCAGTCGCTGGGTGTAGACCCGAAACCAAGTGATCTATCCATGGCCAGGTTGAAGGTGCGGTAACACGCACTGGAGGACCGAACCCACTAATGTTGAAAAATTAGGGGATGAGCTGTGGATAGGGGTGAAAGGCTAAACAAACTTGGAAATAGCTGGTTCTCTCCGAAAACTATTTAGGTAGTGCCTCAAGTATCACCATCGGGGGTAGAGCACTGTTATGGCTAGGGGGTCATCGCGACTTACCAAACCATTGCAAACTCCGAATACCGATGAGTGCGAGCTTGGGAGACAGACGCCGGGTGCTAACGTCCGACGTCAAGAGGGAAACAACCCAGACCGCCAGCTAAGGTCCCAAAGATTGGCTAAGTGGAAAACGAAGTGGGAAGGCTAAAACAGTCAGGAGGTTGGCTTAGAAGCAGCCATCCTTTAAAGAAAGCGTAATAGCTCACTGATCGAGTCGTCCTGCGCGGAAGATGTAACGGGGCTAAGCCAGTCACCGAAGCTGCGGATATCCGTAAGGATATGGTAGGAGAGCGTTCTGTAAGCCTGTGAAGGTGTCTTGTAAAGGATGCTGGAGGTATCAGAAGTGCGAATGCTGACATGAGTAGCGATAATGCGGGTGAAAAGCCCGCACGCCGTAAGCCCAAGGTTTCCTGTTCAACGTTCATCGGAGCAGGGTGAGTCGGCCCCTAAGGCGAGGCAGAGATGCGTAGCTGATGGGAAGCAGGTTAATATTCCTGCACCGTCGTTAGATGCGATGGGGGGACGGATCGCGGAAGGTTGTCCGACTGTTGGAATAGTCGGTTTTTGCATCGAAGAAGGCTGTTAGGCAAATCCGGCAGCGTAATTCAAGGGTGTGAGACGAGCGAACTTGTTCGCGAAGCAATCGGAAGTGGTTCCAAGAAAAGCCTCTAAGCTTCAGTCTAACGAGACCGTACCGCAAACCGACACAGGTGGGCGAGATGAGTATTCTAAGGCGCTTGAGAGAACTCGGGAGAAGGAACTCGGCAAATTGGTACCGTAACTTCGGGATAAGGTACGCCCAAGTAGTTTGACTGGCCTGCGCCAGAAGGACAAAAGGGTTGCAATAAAATGGTGGCTGCGACTGTTTAATAAAAACACAGCACTCTGCAAACACGAAAGTGGACGTATAGGGTGTGACGCCTGCCCGGTGCTGGAAGATTAAATGATGGGGTGCAAGCTCTTGATTGAAGTCCCAGTAAACGGCGGCCGTAACTATAACGGTCCTAAGGTAGCGAAATTCCTTGTCGGGTAAGTTCCGACCTGCACGAATGGCGTAACGATGGCCACACTGTCTCCTCCCGAGACTCAGCGAAGTTGAAATGTTTGTGATGATGCAATCTACCCGCGGCTAGACGGAAAGACCCCATGAACCTTTACTGTAGCTTTGCATTGGACTTTGAACCAATCTGTGTAGGATAGGTGGGAGGCTTTGAAGCAGGAACGCTAGTTTCTGTGGAGCCGACCTTGAAATACCACCCTGGTTTGTTTGAGGTTCTAACCTTGGTCCGTTATCCGGATCGGGGACAGTGCATGGTAGGCAGTTTGACTGGGGCGGTCTCCTCCCAAAGTGTAACGGAGGAGTTCGAAGGTACGCTAGGTACGGTCGGACATCGTGCTAATAGTGCAATGGCATAAGCGTGCTTAACTGCGAGACTGACAAGTCGAGCAGGTACGAAAGTAGGACATAGTGATCCGGTGGTTCTGTATGGAAGGGCCATCGCTCAACGGATAAAAGGTACTCTGGGGATAACAGGCTGATTCCTCCCAAGAGTTCATATCGACGGGGGAGTTTGGCACCTCGATGTCGGCTCATCACATCCTGGGGCTGTAGCCGGTCCCAAGGGTATGGCTGTTCGCCATTTAAAGTGGTACGTGAGCTGGGTTTAAAACGTCGTGAGACAGTTTGGTCCCTATCTGCCGTGGGCGTTGGAAGTTTGAAGGGGGCTGCTCCTAGTACGAGAGGACCGGAGTGGACGAACCTCTGGTGTATCGGTTGTCACGCCAGTGGCATTGCCGAGTAGCTAAGTTCGGAAGAGATAACCGCTGAAAGCATCTAAGCGGGAAACTCGCCTTGAGATGAGACTTCCCGGGAACTAGATTCCCCTAAAGGGTCGTTCGAGACCAGGACGTTGATAGGTCAGGTGTGGAAGCGCAGTAATGCGTTAAGCTAACTGATACTAATTGCCCGTGCGGCTTGTTCCTATAACATTAGCTCTGTTATAGACAAGTTGAGCATATATTGTGTTTGCCCTAGTGCATCACACCCAAGAATCTACTAA
>NZ_JBMDJS010000044.1:0-2079 GCF_057809315.1 Herbaspirillum sp. FG34
TTACAGCCGATAAGTGTGGACGCTTAACTTCGTGCGCACTCTAGAAAGGAGGTGATCCAGCCGCACCTTCCGATACGGCTACCTTGTTACGACTTCACCCCAGTCACGAATCCTACCGTGGTGAGCGCCCTCCTTGCGGTTAGGCTACCCACTTCTGGTAAAACCCGCTCCCATGGTGTGACGGGCGGTGTGTACAAGACCCGGGAACGTATTCACCGCGACATGCTGATCCGCGATTACTAGCGATTCCAACTTCATGGAGTCGAGTTGCAGACTCCAATCCGGACTACGATACACTTTCTGGGATTAGCTCCCCCTCGCGGGTTGGCGGCCCTCTGTATGTACCATTGTATGACGTGTGAAGCCCTACCCATAAGGGCCATGAGGACTTGACGTCATCCCCACCTTCCTCCGGTTTGTCACCGGCAGTCTCATTAGAGTGCCCTTTCGTAGCAACTAATGACAAGGGTTGCGCTCGTTGCGGGACTTAACCCAACATCTCACGACACGAGCTGACGACAGCCATGCAGCACCTGTGTGATGGTTCTCTTTCGAGCACTCCCAAATCTCTTCGGGATTCCATCCATGTCAAGGGTAGGTAAGGTTTTTCGCGTTGCATCGAATTAATCCACATCATCCACCGCTTGTGCGGGTCCCCGTCAATTCCTTTGAGTTTTAATCTTGCGACCGTACTCCCCAGGCGGTCTACTTCACGCGTTAGCTGCGTTACCAAGTCAATTAAGACCCGACAACTAGTAGACATCGTTTAGGGCGTGGACTACCAGGGTATCTAATCCTGTTTGCTCCCCACGCTTTCGTGCATGAGCGTCAGTGTTATCCCAGGGGGCTGCCTTCGCCATCGGTATTCCTCCACATATCTACGCATTTCACTGCTACACGTGGAATTCTACCCCCCTCTGACACACTCTAGCCGTGCAGTCTCAAATGCAATTCCCAGGTTGAGCCCGGGGATTTCACATCTGACTTACACAACCGCCTGCGCACGCTTTACGCCCAGTAATTCCGATTAACGCTTGCACCCTACGTATTACCGCGGCTGCTGGCACGTAGTTAGCCGGTGCTTATTCTTCAGGTACCGTCATTAGTAATAGATATTAGCTACTACCGTTTCTTCCCTGACAAAAGAGCTTTACAACCCGAAGGCCTTCTTCACTCACGCGGCATTGCTGGATCAGGGTTGCCCCCATTGTCCAAAATTCCCCACTGCTGCCTCCCGTAGGAGTCTGGGCCGTGTCTCAGTCCCAGTGTGGCTGGTCGTCCTCTCAGACCAGCTACTGATCGTTGCCTTGGTAGGCTTTTACCCCACCAACTAGCTAATCAGATATCGGCCGCTCCAGGAGCATGAGGTCTTGCGATCCCCCACTTTCATCCGTAGATCGTATGCGGTATTAGCTAATCTTTCGACTAGTTATCCCCCACTCTAGGGCACGTTCCGATATATTACTCACCCGTTCGCCACTCGCCATCAGGAGCAAGCTCCTATGCTGCCGTTCGACTTGCATGTGTAAGGCATGCCGCCAGCGTTCAATCTGAGCCAGGATCAAACTCTTTAGTTTAATCTCTGTTTTGTGCCATTTCTGGCTACCCCGAAGGGCATCGCTCTCTCAAAATACTGACAGGTAATTTCTTGCGATCTTACCTATATTTCTTGTGAGCATTTAATATTTAAAGTTTCCAGAACCGAGGTTCTGTCGCACTTCATTAAACGCCCACGCTTATCGGCTGTTAATTTTTAAAGATCTTGTCTGCCGCAAACGCGCTGTGCGCTGTTTGCATCGCTGCGAATCGTTTTGTTCGTCAGCAGCAGAGAAACGAGATTATGTAGCAGTTTGTTTATCGCGTCAACTACTTTTTTGCGATTCGTTTTAAATTTTTTCGTCTCGCTTAACTTCCGCTTTGACTACTTCCAATTTAAAACGCCTTACAACCTGCTTCACACCTCCTTGCTTCGCCGACCTTCGTCGCTCTGTTTTTCAACTTCGCTTCGTGTGTCGCGTCAGCAGGGGGCGAACTATAGCAATGCCCTCCACACCACGCAAGCACTTTTTGAAAAATAAT
>NZ_JBMDJS010000045.1:0-1964 GCF_057809315.1 Herbaspirillum sp. FG34
GACGCAGCCGATGCTGCTGCCCCCTGTGCCGCTGGTGATTCTTGTGTCGCCGACGATGCAGGTGCTGGAGAGTTCACTGGCGACTCCTGTACTGCTGTCTCTGCCGGTGACTCCGACACCGCTGGTACTGCCAGTTCCACATCCGCGAGCAACGCCGTCTGCGCGCCCACCGGCACACTCAAGGCCGGGCCCAGGGTCAGCAATATGGCAGCATAGAGACTGTGCTTACGCAGAGCGGCAGGCGGCATGATGCAGGCACGATTGTGCTGCTTCTTTTGATTCATCATCTTACCTTCCTCGATCTTGGGCGAGGCCATCGGGAAGCTAGACCCATCCCCCGCCCTTGTTGTTATCCCTCCCTGCGTACCGGTTGAACCGGTTTTTGTAGGGAGGCATTGTCGAGGGGCACTGCCTTTCTGGACATTGTCTTTTGGTGCTAGCCAGGATGCAGCACCATGCGCCTTGATGCCTTGCGCGAGAATGGAAGGAGAGAGAGAAGCCGCCCTCAGCCAGGCTGCTGGGGGCGGCCGCGTGCAGATCAGAAGCGCCAGCTGGCCTTGAGCGCTGCGGACTGGTTGATGAAACCGCTGCGACCTTCCGCATCCAGGCGCAGCGAGATATCGGTGGCGGTGCTCAACTGGTGGCGATAGCTGATACCCGCCTTGAACAACCATGCAGAACGTGCCGCACCGGGTGTGCTGAAGGCTTGGCCCGGCGTCCCGGCATAAGTGGCCACCAGTTCGTCGCACGCGTTGATGACATCGTAGCTGGCACCGACATGGGCGCTGATCTGCGAAGCCGTCGTGAGCGCATAGTTCAAGCGCGTACCCACACCCAGCAACAATGCCTGGCTGCGCTTGCCCTGCACCGCCAGGCTCAGATCGCCTGCCCCGCTCTCGGCGTAGGACGGACTTTGCAGACGGGTGTAATCAAGCTGCAAGGCCGGTACTACGCTCAATGCTTCACCCAAGGGCAGCGTATGCGATACGTTTGCGCCCACGTGCGCACTCCAGCTGTCGTAGCGGCTGCTGGCCACGCGGTTCAACCCGCCGAAGCGCAGCTCACGTGCCAGGCGGTTGCTGTTCCAGCCGGCGTCGGCCTGCCAGGACAGCGCCAGCTCACCCAGCGGGACGCTGCCATAGACGGCCACCATGTTGGATTCGATACGGCTGCGGCTGCCGGTACCGGTGATGGCGGTGTTGCCGCTGGCACTGGTGCTGGCATAGGCGTAAGAAAATCCAATGCGCCCGCTGTCCAGCTCCACCTCGGTGCCGGCGGCCATGCCCCGGGTGCTGGCGCTGAAACCGGAGTCGCCATTGCGATCCCCCTGGTTCGAACGCGATTCGAAAGGCATGAGCCAGACCTGGCGATCGCCACCGGCCTCGCCATAGCCCACGCCGCGCCCCGCACCGCCCATACCGCCGCCAGCATTACCCGCATCAATGCGCGTGGCAATGACGCGATTGAGCGAAGCCAGGGTGCCACGGATGGCGTTGTCGCTGATGTTGCTGGGCAGGGTCTGGGCGGCGGCGCGCAGAACGCTGGTGGCGTCGGGCAGACGTCCCAGAGCAGTGACGACCTGCGCCATATCGGCGCTGGAGGGACGCTGGATCTGACGGTCCAGCACCGGCGCCACCGCAGCCGCAGCAGTGGCGGCAGCGACTGCCATCGGAGTACGCACTGCCGGGGCTACTTTGACTGCGGGTGCTGGCGGTGCTGCCAGTGCTGCCGGTGCTGGCGGTACCACTACGGCCGCCGCTGCAGGCACGCTCGCGGTGGACGTGCCGGATGCCGGGGCACTGGCCACCGGCATGTTCGGAGCTACTGCACTGGAAGCAGGCGCACTCGTTACCGGTGTACTCGCGGCAGGCGTACTGGTAGCAGGCGCACTCGTTACCGGTGTGCTCGTGGCAGGTGTACTGGTAGCGGGCGCACTCGTTACCGGTGTGCTCGCGGCAGGCGTA
>NZ_JBMDJS010000046.1:0-1511 GCF_057809315.1 Herbaspirillum sp. FG34
GCTGGCGATGTGCGCCCGAAGGCTGCGGAAGAATATACGGTCACGGTCCCGGAAGCATTCAAGGACGCATTCAAGCCCGAAGAAGATCAAGGCTTCCAAGATTTCCGCACCAAAGCATTCGAAGCGGGCATGACCCAGAAGCAACTGGACCTGGTGATGGATCGCTACTTCGAAATGGCGCCGCAACTGGTGGCCGCTGCTGGCGTCCTCGATGCCAACACCTGCAAGGCGGAGCTGGAAAAGGCATGGGCCACTCCCGCAACGTTCAGCCGGAATGTCGGCCTGGCGTTCTCGGCGGCCACCGCACTGTCCAGCAAGGCCGGCATCGATGTACAGCAGATCATGAATGGGCCGCTGGGCAACAATCCCCAGTTCCTGCAACTCATGGCTGCGCTGGGCCCGGAGCTGGCCGAGGACAAGAACCCGAACAGTGAAGGCAATATCACCTCGGGCGATGAAATCGAGACCCTCATGGGATCCGAGGCCTATTCCAACCCCAGCCACAAAGACCATGCCCGCGTCAGCGAGAAGGTCCGCAACTACTTCTCCAAGAAATACGGCACCGAAGCCGCCGCGTAATACCTCCTCCATTTAGTCGGGAAACCGACCCCCACCCAGCGCGACCATTGCGGGCAGATACAGGCCCGTGGTGGTGCGCGGACACCCTACAGATACCCTCCTTGCGCACGGTAGCCGGTGCATGCAAGGCGACCGTTTGGCAGGCCCGGATGACCGGACACCCTGAAAGGCGAATTTCTCAGTCACCTTTTTGGAGATTCACATGCCCCAGTCGATCACCCAGGCCTTTGTGCAGCAGTTCGATACTTCGATCCGCATGCAGGCCCAACAGAAGCGCGCCCGCTTCGAACCCCGCGTCACGGATCGTGGCAACATCACCGGCGAGTCGTTCACCGCGAACCGCCTGGATGCCATTGCCGACACCCCGGAGAACACCACCCGCCACGGTGATACCGTCTGGTCGGATGCCAACCACACCACCCGCGTGGCCCTGATGCGCGACTTCTACCAGGCTCTGCCGGTGGACCGCGCCGACGAACCCAAGGTGCTGGCCAACCCGAGCGGTTCCTACATGGACTCGCTCAATGCAGCCTGGAACCGTCGCAAGGACCAGATCATCTTCTCGGCTGGTATCGGCAATGCCCAGACCAAGGACGGCACGCTGGTCCCGCTGCCCTCCAGCCAGATCATCCTGAACGGCGGCACCGGCTTTACCAAGGCCAAGCTGATCACCGCCAAGAAGCTGTTCCGCGCCAACGAGGCCGACGAGCAGGCCGACATCCCCGAAGAGCTGTACATCGCGTACACCTCGGACATGCTGGAAGACATCCTGTCGGACACCACCCTGACTTCGGCGGATTACATGGCCGTGAAGATGCTGCAGTCCGGCGATGTGTCGGGCAAGTGGATGGGCTTCAGCTGGGTGCCCTACGAGCGCGTGCTCAACACCGCCGGCGTGCTGCGCACCATGGCATGGTGCAAGTCCTCGATCC
>NZ_JBMDJS010000047.1:0-1095 GCF_057809315.1 Herbaspirillum sp. FG34
CCATCGTGACGCTGGGCTTCGGCGAGATCATCCGCATCTTCATGAACAACCTGAACGCCCCGGTGAACATCACCAATGGTCCGCAGGGCATCAACCTGATCGATCCGATCCGCGTGTTCGGCGTGTCGCTGGCCGGTGAACCGGGTTCCGGTTCGATGGTGAAGGTCTTCGGCATGAGCCTGCCGTCGGTGAACGCGTATTACTACCTGTTCCTGGTGCTGTGCATCTTCGTGATCTTCTTCTCGACCCGCCTGCAGGATTCGCGCCTGGGCCGTGCCTGGGTGGCGATCCGTGAAGACGAGATCGCCGCCAAGGCGATGGGCATCAACACCCGCAACGTCAAGCTGCTGGCCTTTGCCATGGGCGCTTCGTTTGGTGGCGTGGCCGGCGCCATGTTCGGCGCCTTCCAGGGTTTCGTCTCGCCGGAATCCTTCTCGCTGACCGAGTCCATCGCCGTGCTGGCCATGGTGGTGCTGGGCGGTATCGGCCACATCCCTGGCGTGGTGCTGGGTGGCGTGATCCTGGCGGCGCTGCCGGAAGTGCTGCGTCACGTGGTGGAACCGCTGCAGATGGCCATTTTCGGCAAGGTGTGGATCGATGCCGAAGTGCTGCGCCAACTGCTCTACGGCCTGGCCATGGTGGTCATCATGCTGACCCGCCCGGCCGGTCTGTGGCCTTCGCCGCGCCATGAAGATCGTCCCGAAGCGGACCATACCAAAGTCGGTACCGCCGGCGAAGTCAAAGCCTAAGCCTTATCAGGAGCACAGAACATGACACAAACACTGCTCAAGATCCGTGACGTCAGCAAGCGTTTCGGCGGTCTGCAAGCCTTGAACGGCGTGGGCATCACCATCGAACGCGGCCAGATCTACGGCCTGATCGGCCCCAACGGTGCTGGCAAGACTACCTTCTTCAACGTCATCACGGGCCTGTATCAACCCGATACCGGCACCTTCGAACTGGATGGCAAACCGTATTCACCGAGCGCCCCGCACGAAGTGGCCAAGGCCGGCATCGCCCGTACCTTCCAGAACATTCGGCTCTTCGGTGAAATGACCGTGCTGGAAAACGTGATGGTGGGTTGCCACGTGCGCA
>NZ_JBMDJS010000048.1:0-933 GCF_057809315.1 Herbaspirillum sp. FG34
GTCGGCTTCTCAGCCTTCCAGCCCTCACTGGCCACGCCGCCCCAGTTTGCGCCGGTGATCTGCTGCCAGGCACCTTTCTTCTTCCGCGCCTCTTCAGCTGCGAAGTCCTTACCGGCCGGGAAGCCAGTACGCAGGACAGGCATGACCATCTCCACCAGCTTCGGATCCAGCTTGCGCGCCAGCAGGCGCTTCTTGATTTCTTCGCCGGTCAGCTTGCAGCCAGTGGCCGCGAACAGAAAGGCGCGGCGCTCGTCCTCCTTCATGGCCGCGAAGCGCTGGCCGTTCAGGGCCACGCCGATGGCTGTACCAGTGGGCAGGCCGTCCGAGACCTGGGATACGCCCTTGGGCAGGTTGAAGGCATAGCTCCGGCCGTCATCCAGGCCGACCAGCACGCCGCCGGCCTTGGAGCCGGTATGCACCAGGGTCGGATATTCTTTCTTCAGCTTGGCGCGCACGACCTCGCCGCTGATGGCCATGCGCACGGCTTCCTGGATGCTGGACTTGCCCGAGCCGTTACGGCCGGCGATCAGGGCGACAGGGGTGGTCAGCTTGATATCGACGGTGCGCACGCCCAGCACATTGTCGACCTGCAGGTTGGTGATTTTCATCGCGATGTGTCCTTGTTCTTGTCGGAGGTGGCGGCCGCTCTGGGCGGCCATCCTGGTGGTTATTCGACTTGGTACTGACCCTGGCCAGCCGTTTCGGACTCGCCCGGGTCACCCGAGCCAGGATTCTGATTGCTGCCATCGTCGGGATCGTCCAGCGGCAGATCGCCGGTGCGGTCATCGTCGGTATCGCTATCACCTGGCTCACGTCCGGGCTCTGGCGTGAAGTGCTCTTCCAGCGCGCGCTTGCGGTTCTTCTTCGCCTGCTCCAACTCGAACTGCTTCTTTTCATCCGGCGGCACCAGGCTGATTTGCACCTCGGTGTCCA
>NZ_JBMDJS010000049.1:0-863 GCF_057809315.1 Herbaspirillum sp. FG34
CAATTCGCGATGGGCTTCGTGCCGGGCCTGAAAGCCTTCTCGGCAGCGGTGCTGGGCGGTATCGGCAACATCTACGGCGCCATGCTGGGCGGCATCCTGCTGGGCCTGATCGAAAGCCTGGGCGCGGGTTACATCGGCGACCTGACCGGCAACTTCCTGGGCAGCAACTACCAGGACATCTTCGCCTTCATCGTGCTGATCATCGTGCTGACCCTTCGCCCGTCCGGGATCATGGGTGAGCGTGTGGCGGATCGGGCTTAAGTTTTTTAAGTTTAAAAACCTTAAAAACTTAAAGTCAGAAACTTGGAAATTAAAGAACTCAAGAAATCGGAAGAGAACACTATGGCTCTCATGACCTTCGACATGAAGCGCAACCCTGGACAGGCTCGCATCAGCCTGCTGGTGCTGTTGGCGCTGATGATCATCTTCCCCGTCTTCGCCCAGCAGTTTGGCAATTCGTGGGTGCGCATCATGGATATGGCGCTGCTCTACATCATGCTGGCCCTGGGCCTGAACGTGGTGGTGGGTTTTGCCGGTCTGCTGGACCTGGGCTACATCGCCTTCTACGCCATCGGTGCCTATACGGCGGGCCTGCTGGCCTCGCCGCAGTTTGCGGCGGTGATCGAATCCTTCGTCAACACCTATCCGTCGGTCGGCAATTTCCTGGTCTGGCTGTGCGGTCCGCAGATCGTGCAGAACGGCATCCACCTGTCGCTGTGGCTGATCGTACCGATCTCGGGCGTGCTGGCGGCGATCTTCGGTGCACTCTTGGGCGCGCCGACCCTGAAGCTGCGTGGTGACTACCTGGCCATCGTGACGCTGGGCTTCGGCGAGATCATCCGCATCTTCATGAACAACCTGAA